>NZ_CP072379.1 GCF_018128245.1 Leptotrichia sp. oral taxon 221 | reverse complement strand
TTCAGGAACAGTTGGAGATATGAACTTAAAAGGTTCATCATTTATCGCAAAAGATACGACAGGACTTACAGTAATAGGAAATATAAAAGTAGAGTCGGCAGTAAACAGTTATGAAAATGAATCAAAAAGCACAAGCAAAGGTTTCATGTCATCAAAAAGCAGCTACAAAAATTCACATACTGAAGAAAATTCAGCAAGTAACCTAATGCTTGGAGAGAACGCTGTAATATTAGGCGATATAAATTCAATTGGAAGTAACGTTGTGCTTGGAGATAATACATATATTGGTGGAAAACTTACAACAGATGCACAACAGCTACACAATAGCTATTTTGAAGAGAACAAGAAAAAAGGATTCTCAGGTGGAATAAGTCACGGAACAGCCTCATTAAGTTATGGAAAATCACAAAATTCATACGATGAGAAGAGTACGATAAATGCTGGCTCTAACTTACAAATTGGAGATGGTTCTGTATTGAATAAAGGTGCAGAAATTACGGCTACAAACTTTGAATACGGAAATATTCAAATCAATAATGGCGATGTAAAATATGGAGCAAGAATTGATACGAGAGATGTGCATACGGAAAGTAAAAGCAGCAGTTTTGGAATTTCAGCAGGAATAAACAGCCCAATATTAGACAGGGCAAAACAGGCTGGGAATGCTGTAAAACAGGTTAAGGACGGCGATACTGCTGGTGGAGCAATGACTGCAATAAATGCAGTAACTGGCACAATTAAAGGACTTGCAGACAATCAAGGAACAAGACAGACAAACTATGATGTTAATGGAAGTGTTGGAAAACAAGGAGTAAAAAATGCTTCAGCCAACAATAATTTTTATGCCAATATTGGAGTAAACGCTGGAATATCTAAATCTAAGAGTAGCTCTGATTCGCACACAGAAAGTGCTGTTATAACTACAATGAAACCTACCGATGGAAATTCAAGCATAACTTACAACAATGTAAAAAATATTGAATATCAAGGAACACAAGCACAAGGCGGAACATTCGTTTACAACAATGTTGAAAATATTAGAAAAGAAGCCGTAGAATTGCACAACAGCAGTAATTCATCAAGTTCAAGTAAAGGAATAAATGCAAGTGCAACAGTAGGTTATGGACACAAAATGCAGACAACTGGAAACGGTGGAAGTATTTCAGCAAGTAAAAGTAATCAAAATACAACTGAAACTATTTATCAAAATGGTAATTTTCAAAATGTAAATGAAGTTCACAATAATACTGGAACAATGACACTTTCAGGATTTAATCAGGAAGGTGGAAAAGTAACAGGAAACATTGGAAAAGTTGAAGTTATTTCAAGACAGAATACAAGCACAACAACTGGAAGCAGTAAAGGAATGAGCGTAGGAGTGAGTTCTCAAGGAATTCCAACATCAGTAAATATAAATGCAAGTAGAACAAATGGAAACAGGGCATTTGTAGACAATCAAAGTACATTCGTTGTTGGAGAAGGAAGCAACCTTCATGTTGGAACAGTTGAAAATACTGGAGCTGTAATAGGCAAGGAAGGGAACTCTACATTCAGAATTGACACTTATGCTGGAAAAGATATCCAAAATTATGATACAATGACAACAACAGGAGGTTCAATAGGAGTTTCACTTGGAGGAAACCCAAAAATTACCAATGTTGGATTCAATCAGGATAGCAGAGATAAGCAAGGAATCACAAGAAATACTGTCATAGGAAGTCCTGAAATAGGAAGAGATGAAGGAGCACCTATAAATACTGACATAAGTAAAGCCAATGAAATAATAAAGGACACTCATAGCAGAACAAATATCAATGTGGAGCCACAGGTTATAGAATATCTTACTAATCCTGGTAAACTGAAAGAGGATATTGGGAAAGCCAAAGAGGAAATAAATGACATAAAATGGGCAATAAAAGAGTCAATTCACGACAGAGGGGATGACAACAGGAACTTCTTTGGGCAGCTTTCAGAAGTTAGACTGGACAAGAGTCTTGAAAATATAACGAGCGAAAGATTGATAGGTAAGACAGTAGATACTGAAATAGCAGGTATTTTTAAGGATGCCTACAAGGATTTAGGATATGACATAAACATCATATTTTCAGATCCTAAAAATTCTCCACAATTATTAGATGAAAAAGGAAAACCAAAGACAGGAACAGCATATGTAGATGATTATGGAATTAAAACAATAATAATCAATGCACAAGATTCGAAAAATATGACAAAGGCTGGACTTATTGGAACAATAGTTGAAGAGGGAAGCCACGTAATAGGAAAAGTTGAAGGTAGACAGAGAAAGACAGGAACAGATGAAAAAGGGCTTGAAAGTACAGGAAGGGCTTCAAATGAGTACTTTTCTGAAAAATACAAGGATGACAATCCAGCTATCAATATTCAATCAGACGGGAAAGATTATTCCAATGTTGATTTTGGTGAGAATGTGGGGGATAAGACAATAGTTCCTTCTGAATATCATAGTAAAAAAATGTTTAATACTGATAAAGAAAAAGCAAATGTTCTACGTGCTTTTATAGAAGCATATGAAGAAAAGAAAATAGCTGATTCTATAAGTTGGGAAAAATATCTAAACAATAAAGAATATAAAAAAGAAATTGATTCTCGTTTTACTAAATATTTAGTAAATTGGAGTGCTTATTCCAGTGATAAAAAAGAAAGAGAAAAAATTAATTATTATTATTTAGTTGCGTTGAATCATAAAGAAGCTATTGAAGAATTTAAAAAACATCCTGAAAAGTATGAAAGAGTTTCAGCTAAAGAAGCAGTATATCATAATATGATTGGTGGAAAAATTAAAGTAACAGGGGGACTAAATATAAAATTTGTCAATAAAGAAAATGGAAGAGAAATTGTGTTTACTTCAGACTTAAAAAAAGTTGTGAAGGATCCAATTAATATAGGAACGTTTGATTACTATACGTATGAAAATCTTTCTAATCCAGTAGAGTTATTGGAAGCAGGAAAACATTATTTTACAGATGTAAGTAATTGGAAACAGCATGGTACGGGAATAAATGATAAATCAACAAAAAAAGAAAGGGAGGATTATGATAAATTAGCCAAAACTATAAGTTTAAATTATTCAAAAATTTCTGAATGGGCTAGAAAAAAAGGAATAACCCATGTTGGATTTAAAGAATTAGAAGAATATCATAAAGATAATAAAGGAAGATAAATGAGAAAAAAAATTGTAATTTTAATATCAATTTTTATATTAGTTTTTATATATTTTAAAGATTTTGGAAATTATGAATTAGCTGGAATTAGTAAAAGTTTTGCAGTAAATGAAAATAATAAGGTTGATAACTTGTTAGTGGAAGATAATTATCTTTCCATTTATCTTGATCCACAATTAAATAGGGAGTATATATTGGAAAAAATTGAAATAATATATCATAATAAAAAATTAGGAGAAATTTTAGTAAATAAAAACTTAGACAACTTACAATGCTTTGAGAAGAAGCGTTTTTGTACATATGAAATATCAGAAGAAGAATTAAAAAAAATTTTAGATAAAAAAAAGATATATAAAAAAATTAGGACAAGATTTTATGAATACGATAGAAATTATTTTGAGTTTAAGATATTTATTAAAAATAAAAAATTAAAAAATCAAGAAACAGAATTTATTATAGATAAAATCGGAATTAGGTTTAAAAGATGGTATGATATTGAAATTCCCTATTATTGAGAGAGTATTCATAAAAGAGTGTAGAAATGAAACAATATAGTTTTCAGAAATAGCATTAGAAGGAAAAATGAAAAAGTTGTATTTAAAGTTTCTTTTGATGAAAAAGAAAGACTTTGTGGATTATGTAAGGAATATAATTTGAATGGAAAAATAATAGCAGAAGAAATTTATATCAAAGGTAAACTAATAAAAAGGATAGAAAAATAAGTTCTATAAACAATTATCTAAAAAATCAGATGATTTTTTGTTGAAATATATCCAAAATATCGGACATAAAATAGGAGATGCGAGAGTGTCCATAATTTTGTGTAAATTCAAAATATAATATATGGTAAAACAACTATATAATATTTGGAGGTTTTTGTTATGGCTAAAAAAAAATTTTTCTGTTAAAATATAGTTATATATTTAATAATCTGAACAGAAAAAGTGAAAGTTGCTTATAAATTGAGGCTTAAAATAAGGTGTGGAAATGAATTATTTTCATACCTTTTTGTTTTAAGTTCTAAAATTGATATTGTTTTTTGATAATTTATATTATATAATTATTATTAATAAGGTATGAGATAAAAAAAAAAATTCCTTATAGAAAGGAACTAAAATGAAGGATATTTTTATACAAAATAGAAATGATATAATTCTTATAGATGATGAAAAAGATGAAAAAGAAGAAAAGGTTAAATATCTTAGTGAATCAGATATAAAAAAAATTATTGAAAATGCAAGTCTTAATTACAAAGTAGTATTTTCATTACTATATGAATTAGGAGCAAGAATTAATGAAGTAGTTAACTTAAAGTATAGTGATATACAGAAAATTAATTACAGGGGGAAAAATCTAACAGTGGCAAAAATCAATAACTCAAAACAAAAATTTAAGGATTACAAGGAAATTGTTATGTCATCAGAACTTTATGCTCTATTACTAGAACAGCAGCTACATTTGGGATTAACAAGTAAAGACTATATTGCACGAAATTCTAGAAAAGGAAGAGCTGATGAAAATCACACAAATAGATACATGAAACGTTTATTTGAAAAGTTAGGAATTGATAAGAAGTTTGCACATACGCATGTATTCCGTCACAGTCGAGCAGTACATTTACTAAACGCTGGATTATCATTAGCAGAATTAAAGAAAGTTCTTGGTCATAAAAATATAAACAATACTTTAATTTATGCTAACTTGAGTTTTTCAGATATCAATAGCAAACTTGTAAATTTAGATAGTATTTTAAAATAAGTAGGGGAAAAACTGAAGATAATTTATGATTTTCTTTGATTTTTTTTACATTCAGAAATAAAAAATCAGTTTGTCAGTCATGACTGACAAATTAAAAAAATTGATTTTTTTATAAATAATGTTATACTAAAAGTGATAAAAAAATTTATTTTTAGGGAGGATGTTATGAAAAAAATAGCAATAGTTAATAATAAAGGTGGTTGTGGTAAAACAACAACGGTTTTTAATTTGGCACATTATTTTTCAAAGCAGGGATTAAAAACTTTGGCAATCGATACTGATCCGCAGTTAAATCTTTCTACAAATTTTGGAATAAATGTTAATGAATTAAATTTTTCGTTAGGAGATTATTTACTTGAAAGAACAAATGACTTTCAACCCGAAAAATTAAATAAAAATTTATATTTAATAAGTGCTGGGACTGAAGCAGAAAAAGATATGGAAGAATTAAGAAATCAAGGACCATATTATTATCAACTGTTGAATAATTTTTTAGAAAATCTATCAGAAAATTATGATGTTATAATATTTGATACCGCTCCAGCATTTAATGCGTATACGACTTCAGCAATTTACACTTCAAGTGTTTATCCTGTAATTTTACCTGGAATAAATGAGCTTTTAGGACTTAATGCTACGATTAATTTTACAAAAGGATTGGGAAAAGATATATCGGGAATTATATTAATTAGAAAAGAAAAAACAGCATTGTCGGAACAAATACAGGAACAGTTGAAAGAAGAATATAAAGATTATTTACTAAAAAGTATAATAAGAAAAAATGTGGCTTTATCGGAATGTATTGTTACACATCAATCAATATTTGATTATTCAAAAAATGCAAATGGAGCAAAAGATTATAGTAGCTTAGCAAAAGAAATGATAAAAAAAGAGGGGATAAAATGAGCAAAAAATTTAATTTAGATCTTAGTAAAATTAATAGCAAGAAAGTTCCTGTAGTAGCAAAGATTGAAAGTATTTATAATATAGATTATGAAGAACTTGATATATCAGGAACAGAAAAAGAAGAGCTTATAAAATATGAAAACGACATAACATTCCATAAAGAAAAGTCAATGGAACATATTTTTAAATATTCAAAAGCAATATTTGAAGCCAATCAAATTTTTTCAAATAAAGGAAATGGGTCATTTGGAAAATGGATAGAAAAATTAGGTATAGATAGAGACAGTGCAAATGTAGCAATAAGAAAATATTCATTATATTTAGAATATCAAGCTAAGGGACTTGAAGAACCAGAGAAGGTTTTAACATTACCTAACAGAACTGTAAAAACTTTAACAGGGCATAAAAAAGAAAACTTTCAAGAAACTGAAATTATAGAAGTAATAAAATCAGATAATCCAAGTTTAAAATTAAAAGAAATTGAAGAACAGAAAGAAGCAGTAAAGTTATCAGATGTGGAAGAAAGAAGAATTTTTTTAACGAGAGAAAAAGTAAAAAGGCAACACTTGATAAAAAAGATAAGAGAAGAAATTAGAGATATTGAGGAGCAAATTAAATCTTTAACTTAAAATTTTTTGATATTTTTTAAAGAAAATATTATTCCGATAATTAGTATATTATATTCCGATAGCGTTGACATTATTCCGATAAAATACAATAAGATAAATCATACTAACATAAAATTATCAGAAATGAAAACTAGATTATGGAAACTTAGAGAATACGATAAAAGTAAAAATTCTAATTATTATGTTTCGCCTAGAAGAGCAATATTTTTAAAAGAAGTTCAAAATTGGAAATAAAGAAAGAAGGAAGTAATTTTGAAAAAAGATGATAAAAATATCACAATGAGCATAACTATATTTATATTTGTAGATCTTTTTTCTACAATGATTAAAACATATTTAATTTATAGAATAAGTATATTTAAAATAATATTATTTATTCTTCCGCAAATGATATTATTTTTTTGGTTATTAAAAAATTTATTATCATTAAATAAATGGATGACGGTTTATTTAACATTAATAATAACCGTATTAATCAATATAGTAAGTTCATTAAAACTAATTTTAGAGTTAGTCATAAAATAATATTGATTATTTTGGAGTATTGCTCGAAAAAGAATATTACCTATATCAAGATCATATAAATTTTAAAATAAAAAAATACAAAGTGATAACGGCAGGGAGTTTACGAATGCGGAAAATGGCAAAAAGACACTATTTGAGTTAAAGCTGGATAGAATACATGACAACAAGACCGTATTCGCCGTGGCAGAATGGGAAAGTGGAAAGAAGCCACAGGCTAGACAGTAATTATTATTTAGGAAAAAGATTTAGAAGTCTGGAAGAATTAAGAAGGTCAGTAAAAAGATACTGCAGCAGATACAATAATATATCAAGAAAAGTATTAAATTTTAAAAGTCCAAATGAATACGAAGAAAGCCATAAAGAAAGGAAACAAAAAAATTGCTTAAAAATAGTCTAAATTTTTGGGGACACTCCATATTTTGGTAATATGTTCTTAAACAAGTTTTTTGGAACAGAAGTAAAAACAAATATTTTGATAAAAGCACTTGAAAATGGAGATATTAAGAAATTTGAGAAAACATTAGGAGAAATAATGATAAATATGTTAAGTTTTTTTGACTTGGACAAGGAAATGGAAAAAATATACCAAGTGTTTATGATAGGGCTTGTAGGATTTTTAATGGGGAAATATGAGATTATTTCAAATGATGAAAGTGGATATGGAAGATACGACCTTGTGATGATTCCAATAAAAAGCAATGAAAAAGCTTATCTTATGGAATTTAAAATATCAAAGACAAAAAATGAAATGGAAAAGATAGCACAGAAAGTTTTGAAACAGATTGATGAAAAGAAATATGATACTAAACTAAAGGCAAGAGGGATAAAAAATATCTTGAAGATTGGGATTACATTTCATGGGAAAGAAGTGAAAGTTGCTTATAAATAAAGGTTTAAGTAAAAGTATGAAAATTACAACATATTTTACTTTAATTAGTTAGAAAAAAAGACTCTACTTAAAGAAAAGAGTCTTATTTCTGCAATTTTTAAATAGGAAAAAACAATAAAAATATTTTGAAAGTTAGGAGTGATAATATGAATAAAAAAATAATATTTTATGTGGGATGTGTAATTGCGTTAATACTTCCATTAATTAAAAGTGTTCACGCTTTTGCTTCGGGAATATCTCTTCTTATGGGAATTATTATGGCGAGTTTCAGTTTAATTCTAGTTCCAAAAAATTTAGGGAAAATAGAAAAACTTACACTAAATTCAGCTGTCGTATTTTTTGGATTTGGACTTAGCATAAGTAAGGTTGTTGCTGTTGGAAGTAAAGGGATTTTTCAGACGGCAATTAGTTTGATTGTAGTTATAAGTATCGGGTTATTTTTTGCAAAAATTTTTAAAATGGAAAAGAAGTTATCACAATTAATTGTGTTTGGGACTGCAATTTGTGGTGGAAGTGCTATTGCGGCAACTTCTCCAGTAATTGAAGCTTCTGATGAAGATATTGCCTTGTCTACGGGGATAGTATTTATTTTAAATACAGTTGCATTATTTCTTTTTGCATTTTTTATAAATTATTTTAAGTTAAATGCTGAACAAACTGGAATATGGACTGCACTAAGCATTCATGATACAAGTTCGGTAGTATCAGCTGCAGCTTTTCACAGCACAGAAGCTTTGAGAATAGCTACAATTATGAAACTTACCAGAACTCTTTGGATTATTCCAATAGTTATCATTCTTAGCATTTTAAATAAATCTGAAAATAAGAAGATTAAATTTCCGATTTTTATATTATTTTTCATTTTAGCTTCAATTGTTGCAACAATAATAAATTTACCAGCAATTTACAGTTTACTTACTCAAATAGGGAAAATGCTATTATCCCTTGCACTTTATATGATTGGAACTTCATTAAATGTACAGACTATTAAAAAAATGATGGGGAAAAATCTTTTGTTTGGTATTATGCTTTGGATTTTTTCTATAATTTCAGGGTATATTATAATGATATTTTTGTAAAAAGATAAAAAATGGGAAAAAAGGAGCAGAAATGTTTATAGAAAAAGAGAATTACTTTTATATTGAAGAGTTTAAAAAATACGGTCTCACAGCGGTTTATAGAAAAAAATTGCTGGAAATATGTCTGACTATTGCCAAGTTGAAAATCAGGTAAAGGGAATACAGAAAAAAAATCGTGAAAAGTTGCTGGAAAAGAACTTAATTTAATGGATAAACAGGAAGTAATGGCATTTTAGACGCATTCTAACAATGTGAAAATTATTAGTGAAGATACAACGAAATGTTATTATGAAAAAGACGAATACATTGATGGATTTTTGACAAAAGTAAAATTAAGTTATTGGAGTCTGGCATTCAGGATGGTCTGAAATGTTTAAAGAAATTATGAAATCTGGATTATTGGAAATGGAAAAAAATTATGGAACAAAAGTTGAAAATGTACTAACGGGACTAAAAATTGGAATGCAGTAAAAATTTTATGAAATAATGGTATTAAAACTTGGAATAAAAGAAGAAAATTTGATCACAACAAATGAAGATACATTTGATGAAAAATTTCATTCTTATAGAAGAGAAGGAAAAAGTTCTGGAAGAGCTACTGCTACGATTACATTTAACTAAAGTTCTTAATTTTCAGATACAGTAAAACTGATTTAAAAAGTAACTAGAGTGTGTAAAAATTTTTGCGTAACCCTCTAAATACTATATAGTATTTGGAGATTTATGGAGAGTGTCCAGATATATGGTACAGGATGGTAGTTTTATTATCCTGTTTTTACACACCCTCTACTTAAAGAAAAGAGTCTTATTTCTGTAATTTTTATTTATCAAATTATATTGAATGTTTTTTTTCTTAAAGTTATTATATAGTTTCTATTTTCAAAAAATAATATTAAATTTCATACTTCCTAAACCAATTTTCAAAATGCTGAAAATTACTAAATTTAAAATTTTGTAAATGGTTATCATCTACATTTTTAACAGTTACAATTAATTCCTCATTAATTTCTTTAAAATTAATGATATTCAAATAATTATATCTCTCAAATACTTTATCTTTCATTTTTATTTTTCGATTTATATAATTAATAGCTTTTTCAGGATTATTTACTTTAAATTCTTTTTCTAGAATATTTCCACAAATCTCCCTAAATTCTTTTTTTGTTTCCTTTTTACCAGATTTTTTAAATCTAAATTCAAATCCTGAAACACGACTTCTTCCACGTCCTTGAGTTTTTTTATATTTTGTATAATTTAAAATAACTTTTTACTTAAATAAATTTTATAAAAATGTTTATCGAATAAGTTCATTTTTATTATATTTTTTGACATACCTAAACTTAAATTCATTTTTTCAAATCTATCTGTTTTTATAAAATAAAAAGATAGGAATATATGTATTCAGTTTATAAAAATAATAGAAGAAAATTAAAAAAAAAATAATCAAATATTAGGAGTAAAATTTGATGTAATTCAGTGAGTAAAATCTCTAAAAATTTATTGAAAATTTTTATAAAAAATGGATTGAAAAGAATCCTAAAATATTTATAAATTTATAAAAAAATAGAATGGTAAAATTGAAAAAAGTGAGAAAAAAAACTTAATAAAATTAATACAGAATAGTTGTTAAAACAACTATTTTTTTTGAAAAAGTTCATATATTTTTATAAAAAAAAAATCAAAAAAATTTCTTCTCTTAGATTAATTAATTATAAATTATTGCTATTTAAGTTATAAATCTATTTAATCACGGTTAAACGCCTATCGTACAAAAAAAACTAATTAATAAAAATCGACTGTAAATTTAAAAAAAATTAATCAATGTAGCAACAAATAAGGGGTTAAGGGGATTTTTCCCCTTACTCGCAACATTTTCTTCGAAAATGTGGTAAGCGAGATTACAACATTAGTCGTTATTATTCAATTAAAATAAAGAAAATCTTCATTTTTTGCATAAAATTTTTCAATAATTTATAATTTTTTTGATAAAAAAATTACAGATAGGAGACAAAAAATATGATACAGTTAAATTTTTTAAATAAAGCTACAACTTTATCAAGTGTTAAGCAAAAAAATACGATAAAAAGTTATGTAAATGAAGCTACAAGAGTCTCTGAAAATTATGCAAATAATGTTAATAAAAATTTGAGTACTCTAAATATTAAAATTCGAGATTTTAATGAAGAAATTCTAAATGAACAATTTAATGATGTTGAAGTTGAACAAAATTCTAAAGATATTGTATGTTTTTTAAGTAAAATTAACATACGGGAACTTGAATTAAATAATAAAACAAATATTGATTTAAACATGATTTTAACTCAAGAAGAAATAAAAAAATATTTCGAAAATAATCTAAAATTTTTAATGAAAAAATTAAATATGGAAGAAGAAAATATTGTGTATTGTGTAGTACATCGTGATGAGGATAATCTTCATATGCATACAATGTTTGCCCAACGAAAAATAAACGAAAAAATGAGTGACTCTGAAATAATAAAAAATAAAAATTTGAGAATAATAAAAACATTAAAAACAAGATGTGCGAGACAACTAAAAAAATTTGAGATTGATACCAAAAATTTTCATAAAATTGACAAAAAAGTTAATGACAAAATAGCTTTTTGTAAACTGTTTGACTTACAGAATTTTGATGTCATTAAAAATTTTGATAAATATAAAGATTTTGAAAATTTTTATATAGAAAAAAACTACAAAAAACAGTCAGAAAAAATGATTGATAAAGTTAATAAAAAAGAAAGAACTAAAAAATATTACTATGATCAAAGTTGTAATAAATTAATAAATTTTTTTAAAGATGACGTACACCAACAATTTGTTGACTTTATATCTAAAACAGATGAATTTACAAAATTTAAAAACATCGCTGAACAAATTTTGGATGATAAAATAGAAATCGTTAAAACTTTAGAAAATAGTAATTATAAAAATGCAGAAAATTTAAAAGATTTGAGAGATAAAATAAATTATCGAAAAAAACAACTTATTGAAAAATTTAATAACAAACAAATGAATCAGATTGAATTCGATGAATTATTACAAATGAACTTAAAGGAATTAGAAATTAAAAGAAAATCAGAAATGACATTTGAGGAATATCAAAAAGAATATTTAAAAACACAAGAAATAATTAGAGATGGTAATTTTTCTATAAATGATAATGCAGTTGAAAAGTTAAAATCATTAGACGCCAATTTAAATAATTTTTTAAAGAATTTAGATAAAAATACCAGAGCTGCCTTTAAAAGTACATTCAATGATTTAAAAACTGTTCTCTCTGAAGATATAGAAAAGCTTAAAGTAAAAAAACAAGAATTAGAAAATGAAAATGCTCTATTAAATCAAAATATCAATACAGCAAGATTAGAGCTCAATATGATTAACGTTAATGAAAAACAGAAGCTCGAAATTGAGCTAAAACAACTTAAAAAAAACCATCTAGCTAAAAAACAAGAGCTTCTTAATAATCAGAAAACTGAAATTGAAAATTTAAAAGAACAAATTCGCCAGAAAGTTTCGCTAAGCGATAAAGAAATTAAAGAGATTGAAGATGAAGTAAAAGAAGAGTTAATCTTGAATCATTACAATGAAATAAAAAAGAATAAAGATTTTGTTATTAATGATTTTCCATTTCAATTCAATAAAAATCTTTACAGAAAGTTTGAATTTGAAACATTTGATCGAATTGATAATGCTGTGGAAATTTTTGAAAATAACGACATAGAAGATAGTGAAATAACGCTTTTGAAAGGTTTAGAAAGTCAAGAGGACGAAGATAATAACAAAGTATTCGATATACTAAATTATGCTGAAGATTATAGCTACTACAATTATGAATATGATGAAAAAAATGAATGTCTATCCAATATGGAAAAAATACTTAATAAATTAAAGAAGAAATTTAAAATATTCAAAAAAGTCATTACTAACACAATCAAGAAAATCAAAAAAAATACTAAAGATTTTATAAATTCAAGATAATAATAAGAGTTTTAGGAATATCCAAATTTTATATGGGTGCGTAAAAAATTTTATGTAAAATAGTATCATTTTTCTATTTAGAAATTAATGAAAAGAGAAATATACAAGAAGATATAAAATCTGACTTAAAAGTGTTGCAAATTGATTTAAAAATAAGTGACAGAAATAAATGTATTATAAATAGTGGTTTCAAATATCCTTTACAAGTTCTATTTGTTAATTTAACAAAAAGATAGCAAGAAGTCTCCGACTTCTATAAGTGGGAGATGAATTGATTTTTTTGTAAAAAAATTGAAAAAAGGATACTCTTATGATACAATTTTTGTATAAATAATGATAAAATCTCTAAAGAAATAATTAAAAATAATATTCAAAATCAAAAGAAGGTGTTTTCAGATGCTAAGTAAAGAAGAACGACTAGAAGCAATAACAAAAATAATTGAACAAAAAGGAACAGTTAGAGTTTCTGATATAGTAGAAAGTTTAAATGTTTCTGATATGACAGTAAGACGTGATTTTACAGAACTAGAAGAATTAGGAATATTAAAAAGAATACATGGAGGAGCCAAAAGCCAATATAAAGAATTATCTCATGAGGATAAATCTGTTTTAAATGTGGAAAAAAAGAAAGAAATAGCATTAAAAGCTTTAGAATTAATCGAAGAAGGAGATACAATTTTTTTAGGTCCTGGAACTACGGTAGAATTATTAGCAAAAGAAATCAATCTTAAATCATTAAGAGTATTAACAAATTGTTTGCCTATTTTTGAAATTTTATTTTCAAAAAAAAGTGAAACCTTTAACGTATTTCTTGTTGGAGGAGAATTTAGAAAAATAACAAAATCATTTGTAGGAGAAATAGCGAATATGATACTAGAAAATACAAATTTTAATAAAGCATTTTTTAGTTGCAATGCAATAAAAGAAAATAATATTATGACTTCTACATTTGAAGAAAGTTACACTCAAGAAATTGTTTTAAATAATTCAGAAGAAAAATATTTGTTAGTTGATGATTCAAAAATGGAAAAAATAGATTTTATAAATTTTTATACATTAGATAAATTAACTGGAGTTGTAACTAATACTGTAGAAAATAAAACTTTAAATAATATTGAAAAATATACGAATCTAATTATTTAATTTTTAATTTGAACAAATATCTAAAATAATAGACCATCTTTGATTATTTGTAAAAAAGTACTAAAATCCTAAATATTTTTGGTACTTTTTTTTTTATGATCTCATATCAAACCCTTAATCTTAATATTCCAAAATTTGTTTACTCAATAAAAAATCTTTAAAAATGGTTTTAAAAACAACTCTTATAAAAACATTTAGTAAACAAACGAACAATTTTATGTTTGAAATATAAACAAAAACTATTGTTTTTTGTTCTTTTTAGGTTATAATTTTAACAGAAAAGCAAAACAAAATAAAATAAAGGAGATGACCATAATGAAAGTTGTATTAGGTTCAGATGTAGAGGGTAAAGAATTAAAAGATTATATCAAAAATTATCTTTTAGAAAATGGGTATGATGTAATTGATAAATCAGAAGATAAAGATTTTGTAGATACAACTTATGCAGTAGCAAAAGAAGTTTTATCAGATGATGATAATTTAGGAATTGTGTTTGATGCATATGGAGCAGGAAGCTTTATGGTTGCTACAAAAATAAAAGGAATGATAGCAGCAGAAGTTTCTGATGAAAGATCAGCATATATGACTAGAAGACATAACAACTCTAGAATTATTACAATAGGTTCTGAAATTGTTGGAAAAGGACTTGCTAAAAATATCGTAAAAGATTTTTTAAGTGCTCCTTATGACGGTGGAAGACATCAAATTAGAGTAGATATGTTAAATAAAATGTGTTAGTTTATTTAGTTTAAAAATTAAAAAAATGATGAAGGATGGGAAAAAATATGAAAATTGCAATTGGATGTGATCACATAGTAACCGATGTGAAAATGGCATTATCGGATTTTTTGAAATCAAAAGGTTATGAAGTTTTAGATTGTGGAACTTATGATTTTACAAGAACACATTATCCAATTTATGGTAGAAGAGTTGGAGAAGCTGTAGTAAATGGAAAAGCTGACTTAGGTGTTTGTATTTGTGGAACAGGAGTTGGAATTAATAATAGTGTAAATAAAGTTCCAGGAATCCGTTCAGCTCTAGTAAGAGATATGACTTCAGCACTTTATGCAAAAGAACATTTGAATGCAAATGTAATTGGATTTGGTGGTGCAATAACAGGAAAATTATTATTATTTGATATTGTAGAAGCTTTTATAAAAGCAGAATATAAAAAGACAGAAGAAAGTGAAAAATTAATTGCAAAAATTAAAGCAATAGAAACTGTAAATCCTAATCAAGAAAAAGATGACTTTTTTGATGAATTTTTAGCAAAATGGGACAGAGGAGAATACAAAGACTAGAAAAATTTAATTTTTAAATTTTTTGATTATATAATGAAATTTAAAATCGAACTTAAAATTTAACCTGTTTATATTCTTTTCTTTCTTAAGTTCGATTTTAAAGAAAGGAGTTAGTTAAAATGATTTTAACAGTAACAATGAATCCCTCTGTTGACATTTCATATCCTTTGGAAGAATTTAATTTAGATACTGTAAATAGAGTAGCTAAGGTTAGTAAAACTCCTGGTGGAAAAGGCTTAAATGTTACAAGAGTATTAAAACAATTAGATGATGAAGTTGTTGCAACTGGACTTATAGGTGGTGCTTTAGGAACTGATATTAAAGAAAAATTATTACAAACAGGAATTAAAAATGATTTTTTTGAAATTTCAGGGGAAACTAGAAACTGTATTGCAATTTTGCATGAAGGGAATCAAACTGAAATTTTAGAAAAAGGGCCAACTATAACAAAATCTGAAAGTGAAAATTTTTTAAAGCACTTCGAAGAATTAGTAAAAAATGAAAATACTAAAATTATCGCTATTTCAGGAAGTTTACCAGATGGATTGGAAACTAATTATTATTCAAAAATGATTGGAATCTGTGAAAAATATGAAAAACCAGTTGTATTAGACTGTTCAGGAAAAGCACTAATAGAAGTTTTAAAAAATAATTATAAACCTAAAGTAATAAAACCTAATACAGAAGAATTGTCTCAATTAATTGGAAAAGATGTATCTAAAAATCCAAATGAACTAAAAGAAATTTTAAAAGATAAATTATTTGAAAAAATTGAATGGATAATTGTTTCACTTGGAGCAGATGGAGCTTTTGCAAAACACAATGATAAATTTTATAAAGTGAATGTTCCTAAAATAGAAGTCGTAAATCCTGTAGGTTCAGGAGATTCAACAGTTGCAGGAATAACATCAGCAATTCATGAAAATGCGAGTGATGAAACTTTATTAAGAAAGGCAAATGTCCTTGGGATGTTAAATGCAATGGAAAAATTAACGGGGTTTGTGAATTTAGATAAATATGAAGAATTATTTAAAAAAATTGAAATTATTAATTTATAATCAAAATTTTTTTAGTGAAGATACTATAGTTATTAAAAATTGCTTCCAGCTTTCAAAATTTAAAAAATATGATTGAATTCCTTCACAAATAAAAAAGCTAATAAATTAAAAAAATTTCTGAAAGCTGGAAAACAAATTAAAGTTCAGAGTACTGAAATAATGACTGTATATAAAAATAATATTTAACAAAATACAAGTATTAACAAAACTATTAATATTTTTAGGAGGAAAAAAACATGAAATTAACAGCACAAAAAAGAAAATATTTAGAAAATTTAAGTGATGAAAATGGATTTATATCAGCTTTAGCAATTGACCAAAGAGGAGCTTTGAAAAAAATGTTGAATAAACATCAAGCTTCAGAAGCAACAGCTGAACAAATAAAAGAATTTAAAGTATTAGTTTCAAAACATTTAACAAAATACTCTTCTTCAATCTTGTTAGATCCTGAATATGGATTGGATGCAGCAAAAGCTAGAGATAAAAATGCAGGATTGTTATTAGCTTATGAAAAAACTGGATATGATGCAAATGCAGTTGGAAGATTGCCAGATTGCCTTGTTGACTGGTCTGCAAAAAGATTAAAAGAAGAAGGAGCAGATGCTGTAAAATTCTTATTATACTATGACGTAGATGAAAGTGATGAAATCAACAATCAAAAGAGAGCATACATGGAAAGAGTTGGAGCTGAATGCGTAGCTGAAGATATTCCATTCTTCTTAGAAATTTTAAGCTACAACTACAAAGATGCTGACAACAGCACAGCAGAATTTGCAAAATTGAAACCAAGAAAAGTTATCGAAGCAATGAAAGAATTCTCTAAACCAAGATATAACGTAGATGTATTGAAAGTAGAGGTTCCTGTAAATATGAAATATGTTGAAGGATTTGCTGATGGAGAAGTTGTTTATACTAAAGAAGAAGCAGCAAGCTATTTCAAACAACAAGATGAAGCAACAAACTTGCCATACATTTATTTAAGTGCTGGAGTTAGTGCAAAATTATTCCAAGATACATTGAAATTCGCTCATGATTCAGGAGCTAAATTTAATGGAGTATTATGTGGAAGAGCAACTTGGGCAAATGGAGTAGAAGTATTCGCAAAAGACGGAGAAGAAGCTACAGTAAACTGGTTAAATACAGTTGGAAGAAAAAATATTGAAGAATTAAATGAAGTAGTTGCAAAAACTGCTACATCTTGGAAAGAAAAATAAAATAATATAAATTATATGTAATAAAAAAATTAAACAGTAGTATTAGCAAGGGGAGTCTACCCCTTGTTACAAATAAAAACAATTGTATTTTGCAAATACGTATAAATAACCAAATAATAATTGAAAAGGAGAAAATCACTATGACTAAAGAAGATGTAACAATGGTTGGATTTGAAATAGTAGCTTATGCAGGAGATGCAAGATCTAAATTAATGATTGCATTAAATAAAGCTCAAAATGGAGAATTTGAAGAAGCTGAAAACTTAGTAAAAGAAGCTGAAGAATGCTTAGTTGGTGCACATAATGCACAAACAGATATTTTAGCTAAAGAATCAGCTGGAGAAAATTTGGAAATAAGTTTCATTATGGTTCATGGACAAGACCATTTAATGACAACAATATTACTGAAAGAATTAATGAAACATTTAATAGAATTATATAAAAGAGGAGCAAAGTAATGGAAAAACTGATTGAATTTATAGAAAAAGGGAAACCTTTTTTTGAAAAATTATCTCGGAATATATATTTAAGAGCGATTCGGGATGGTTTTATAGCTGGGATGCCCGTTATATTATTTTCTAGTATTTTTATCTTAATTGCTTATGTTCCAAATGCTTTTGGATTTTTTTGGCCAAAAAGTATAGAAGCTTTATTAATGAAACCATACAGCTATTCTATGGGAATTTTAGCATTTTTAGTAGCTGGAACAACAGCTAAATCTTTAACAGATTCTGTAAATCGTTCTATGCCAGCAACTAATCAAGTTAATTATATTTCTACACTTTTAGCTTCGATGGTTGGTTTGTTATTGTTAGCAGCAGATCCCACTAAAGATGGATTTTCAACTGGATTCTTGGGGACAAAAGGACTTTTAACTGCATTTTTAGCATCATTTATAACTGTAACTATTTATAAATTTTGTATAAAAAATGAAGTAACTATTAAAATGCCTTCAGAAGTTCCACCTAATATTTCACAAGTTTTTAAAGATGTAATACCATTTACTTTATCAGTTGTATCACTTTACGTTCTTGACATTCTTGTACGTCATTTTATTGGTACAGGAGTTGCAGAAGCAGTAGGTAAACTTTTTGGGCCATTATTCTCAGCAGCCGATGGATATGTAGGAATTACTATTATCTTTGGAGCTTTTGCGTTCTTCTGGTTTGTTGGAATTCATGGACCTTCAATTGTAGAACCAGCTATTGCAGTTGTTACTTATGCTAATATAGATGCAAACTTAAATCTTATGAGAGCTGGACAACATGCGGATAAAATCTTAACTTCAGGAACACAAATGTTTATAGTTACAATGGGAGGAACTGGAGCAACTTTAATAGTGCCATTTATGTTTATGTGGATTTGTAAATCTAAGAGAAATAAAGCTATTGGACGTGCTTCTGTAGTACCTACATTCTTTGGTGTAAATGAACCACTTTTATTTGGTGCTCCAATTGTATTAAATCCAGTATTCTTTATACCATTTATCTTTGCACCAATAGTAAATGTTTGGATTTTTAAAATATTTATAGATGTGCTTGGAATGAACAGCTTTACTGCTAACCTTCCATGGACAACTCCAGGACCATTGGGAATAATATTGGGAACAAATCTTCAAATATTATCATTTGTTTTAGCGGCACTTTTAGTAGTTGTGGACTTTATTATTTATTATCCATTCATAAAAGTATACGATAAACAAATTCTTGAAGAAGAACGTCTAGGAACTACAAATAACGAATTAAAAGATAAAGTAGCTGCTAACTTTAATACTGAAAAAGCAGATAATATTCTTAAAAAAGCTGGTGTTGAAAAAACTGAGGCTGTTAAAAATAATATAACAAAAGAAACAAATGTACTTGTATTGTGTGCCGGTGGAGGAACAAGTGGACTTCTAGCTAACGCTTTAAATAAAGCAGCAAAAGAATTTAATGTTCCTGTTAAAGCTGCAGCAGGTGGGTATGGTGCACATCGTGAAATACTTCCTGAATTTGATTTAGTTATTCTTGCACCACAAGTTGCATCAAATTTTGAAGATATGAAAGCAGAAACTGATAAATTAGGAATTAAATTAGCTAAAACTGAAGGAGCTCAGTATATTAAATTGACTCGTGATGGTAAAGGTGCATTAGATTTTGTACAAAAACAATTTCAAGATTAATTAATGTATTTTAATACTAAGTAATAGTAGTAGTTTTATGTAATTATGGAGGTTTAATTATGTCAAAAAGATTACCAGAAGATTTTATTTTTGGTGGAGCAACAGCAGCATATCAAGCTGAAGGTGCAACAAAAACAGATGGTAAAGGTCGTGTGGCTTGGGATACTTTTTTGGAAGAAAATTATTGGTACACAGCTGAGCCAGCAAGTGATTTTTACAATCAATATCCAGTAGATTTGAAACTTTGTGAAGAATTTGGAATAAATGGAATAAGAATTTCAATTGCATGGTCTAGAATCTTCCCAAATGGATATGGAGAAGTAAATCCTAAAGGAGTAGAATTTTACCACAAATTATTTGCTGAATGTAAAAAAAGAAAGGTTGAACCTTTTATAACGCTTCATCATTTTGATACACCAGAAGTTTTACATTCAAATGGAGACTTTTTAAATCGTGAAAATATAGAACATTTTTTAAATTATGCTAAATTTTGTTTTGAAGAATTTACTGAAGTAAATTACTGGACAACATTTAATGAAATAGGACCTATTGGAGAAGGACAATATCTTGTTGGGAAATTCCCTCCAGGAATAAAATATGATTTTGAAAAATTATTTCAATCACATCACAATATGGTTTTAGCACATGCAAAAGCAGTTAATTTATTTAAGAAAAATGGCTATCACGGAGAAATAGGAATGGTTTGTGCATTGCCAACAAAATATCCTTATGATCCAAATAATCCTGGAGATGTTAGAGCCGCTGAATTGGATGACATCATTCATAATAAATTTATTTTAGATGCTACTTTTAAAGGTGAATATTCAAAAGAAACAATGGAAGGTGTAAATCATATTTTAAAAGTTAATGGTGGAAAATTAGATTTAAGAGAAGAAGATTTTGAAGAATTAAAAGCAGCAAAAGACTTAAATGATTTCCTTGGAATAAATTATTATATGAGTGATTGGATGACTGAATATGATGGTGAAAATGAAATTATTCATAATGCCACTGGAAATAAAGGAAGCTCTAAATATCAATTAAAAGGTATAGGACAAAGAAGAGCTAACGAAAGTATTCCTAGAACTGACTGGGATTGGATAATTTATCCAAAAGGTCTTTATGATCAAATTTTTAGAGTTAAAAGAGATTATCCAAACTATAAAAAAATCTATATTACTGAAAATGGTTTAGGATATAAAGATGTTTTTGAAGACAATACAGTTTATGATGATGCCAGAATTGACTACATAAGACAACATCTGGAAGTAATTTCAGACGCTATAAGAGATGGAGCTAATGTAAAAGGATATTTCTTATGGTCATTAATGGATGTATTTTCTTGGTCAAATGGCTATGAAAAGAGATATGGATTATTCTATGTTGACTTTGAAACACAAAAACGTTATCCGAAGAAAAGTGCATATTGGTATAAAAAAGTGGCAAAAACAAAAGAAATTGAATGATAGAGTTTTTTTAGGGGATAGTTTTAGTTATCCCCTTTTTACAGTAAAATTTTTTAATAAAAAGGAGAAAAATGGCTACAATTAGAGAAGTTGCAAAAAAAGCAGGAGTTTCTATAACAACAGTTTCGAGAATTTTAAATAATGATGAAAGTTTCGAAGTTAGTGCTTTTACAAAAGAGAAAGTTCTAGAAGCTGTAAAACAACTAAATTACGTAAAAAAAAGAAATAAAAGTAAAATATCACAATCTAATATTTCAATAATAAAATGTTTTGATAAAAAAATTGAAAGTGATGATCCATATTTCGTATCTTTAAAAATAAATTTAGAAAATAATTTAAAAAGGATTTTTTCAAAAATAAAATTTTTTAATTTAGACGACATAAAAAAAATGATAAAATCAAATGAGATATCAATTTTTTCTTTTACAGATGCAATTATTTTTATAGGTGAAGTAAGTAAAGAAAAATTGAAATTCTTTAAAGAATTAAATAAAAATATTATTTGTGTAGATGTATACGATACAGATAATTTCATAGATTACATAAAATTTGATACAAAAAACTCAGTAGAAATAGTTATAAACTATATTCTAAAACTAAATCATAAAAAAATAGGGTTACTAGTAGGAAGGAATAAAGTAGTAAAAAATTTAGTAGATTTTCGTGAAAAATACTTTAAAGAAATAATGCTAAAAGAAGGGTTATACAATGAAGAATATGTAAAAATTGGAGACTTTTCTACAGAAAGTGGTTATTCAATGATGAAAGAAATTTTAGAATTAGAAGATAGACCAACAGCAATTTTTTGTGGAAATGATTCAATAGCAATGGGAGCATACAAAGCAATTAGAGAAAATAAACTAAGAATTCCAGAAGATATATCAATAATAGGATTTAACAATTTAAAATTATCAAAATATTATACACCACCTTTGACAACTATAAAAATAGATACAAAATTAATAGCTCAAGAAACAGTAAATTCTTTAGTTGAATTATTAGAAGGTAGAAGAGACTATCATAAGAAAGTTTTTCTACCTATTGAATTAATAGAAAGAGAAAGTTGTCAAAAAATATAAAAACAAAACAGAAAAATCTAAAATGTCTATAATTTTGTGTAAATAGAATAGCGAAGTATTAAATTTACTATATTTTCTATTAATTTATACAAAATTCTGTACACTCTCAAAAAGGGGAAAGTAAATAACGGATCTTCCCCTCTTTTGTTACAACATCTCCCCCTTTTATACAATTTATCCCTTTATTTATCAGTACTTGAAGATACCTAAAAATAAAACTAGTACTTTATAGATTTTTTCTATCGAGTAGGTGTCTTTAAGAATTTCAACCTTTAGGCTTAAAAATGATGATTTTTATGTTATTTTTGGGTGACTTAATAATTCTCTAGACAAGTAAAGATACAGTTTCAAGAGCTTTTAAAATAAAATGTAATTAATTAGTCAAAAAACTAAAAAAAGCGTCACAGAGCGTTCAAATGACTTTATTTTAAATATCAGGTTATGGTATAATTAATATATTGAAATTTAAAATAAAAGAGGGCGTGATTTTATGAGAAAAAAAGCTATTCCTGTGGGAATTGAAGATTTTAAAGAGTTGATACAAGATGAATATTATTACGTAGATAAAACTTTATTAATAGACGAAATGTTAATGAATAAATCGAAAGTTACATTATTTACAAGACCACGTAGATTTGGAAAAACATTGAATATGTCGATGTTGAAATATTTTTTTGATGTAGAAGATAAAGAAGAAAATAAAAAACTTTTTGAAAATTTGAAAGTATCTGATAGTGAATATATGAGTGAACAGGGAAAATACCCTGTAATTTTTATTTCACTGAAGGATTTAAAAGGAGACACTTGGGAAGAATGTTTAAAAAGATTGAAGTTATTTATTTTTGATTTATACGTTGAATTTGAGTATATTAGAGAAAAAATGAATGAATGGGATAAAAAAAAATTTGAAAAAGTGCTTTATGAAAAAGAAGATGCAGACTACATAATGTCTTTAAAATTTTTGGCAGATAGTCTTTATAGGTATTATGAAAAAAAAGTCATAATTTTAATAGATGAATACGACGCTCCAATAATAAATGCTTTTGATAAAGGATACTACAATGAAGCAATAAATTTTTTTCAAACATTTTATAGTTCAGCGTTAAAGACTAATAATTCGTTAAAATATGGTATTTTAACAGGAATAACTAGAATCATAAAAGAAGGGATATTCTCTGGTTTAAATAATCTTTATGTAAATACGATTTTAAGCAAGGATTATTCAGAATATTTTGGACTTCTTGAAAATGAAGTAATTGAAATGCTTGAGTATTTTGACATGAAATACAAAATTGAAGAAGTTAGAGAATGGTATAACGGATATATTTTTGGAGAAAGTAAAGTATACAATCCTTGGTCTATTGTAAATTATGTAAGAGAAAAAGAAATCAAGGCATATTGGGCAAATGTTTCAGGGAATACACTTCTAGAAAATATGCTTGATCATGCTGGAGAAAGTGTTTATGATGATTTAAAACGATTTACCGATGGGGAAAGCATTGAAAAATATATTTCTGATGGAACTACGATAAAAAGTCTTTTAAATAATAATGATGAAATATGGCAATTACTTTTATATAGTGGATATTTGACAAAAGATGAAAAACAGAAGGAAATAGATGTAACTTCAGAATATACAGATGTTTATAACTTGAGAATTCCAAATAAGGAAATACGGAAATATTTTGGTAATATGTTTTTAAACAGATTTTTTGGAACAGAAGTGAAAACTAGTGTTTTGATAAAGGCTCTTGAGAATGAAGATATCAAGAAATTTGAGGAAACATTAGGAGAAATAATGATAAATATGCTGAGCTTTTTTGACTTGGACAAGGAAATGGAAAAAATATACCAAGTGTTTATGATAGGGCTTGTAGGATTTTTAATGGGGAAATATGAAATTATTTCGAATGATGAAAGTGGATACGGAAGATATGATCTTGCCATGATTCCAATAAAAAGTAACGAGAAAGCTTACCTTATGGAATTTAAAATATCGAAGACGAAAAAGGGGATGGAAGAGAGAGCACAGAAGGCATTGAAACAGATTGATGAGAAGAAATATGATACTAAACTAAAGGCAAGAGGGATAAAAAATATCTTGAAGATTGGGATTGCATTTCATGGGAAAGAAGTGAAAGTTGCTTATAAATAAAGGTTTAAGTAAAGGTATGAAAATTACAACATATTTTACTTTAATTAGTTATAAAAAAAGAAAAACATTTGAATAAAATAGCAGAAAAAAATATATTGATAATATAAAGTATCAAGCGGTGCAAAGCAACTATATAGGGGTTTAAATGGATGCGTAAATTTTATGTAAATAGAATAGCGAAATACTGAATTCATCTATTAGTTTACACAAAATTAAATCGGGATGATAGAATCATCATCTTGATTTTAAGTTTACATAGAATTGAATTCTTAAAATAGTTCAGAATGTGAACCTAATCGCTATAGCATAAGTATTAATACATCGTTCATTATTTCATAAACTAGTAACCAGTCAGGTTCAATATGGCATTCTCTTGTTCCTTTATATTCTCCTGATAAACTATGGTCTTTATACTTTTTTTCGAGTTTTTCTCCTTTTTCTAATATTTCTATCACATTAAACAATTTATCAAGATCTTTTCCTTTGTTTTTTTGCTAATTTTAAATCTTTTTTGAATTGTCCTGTAAATTTAACTTTATACGCCAAGTGCCTCTCTCAACTCCTTTATGTTATCGTAACCATCATTTGCTATTCTTCTTCCTTCTTCAATGGCTTGAAGCGTTATATTACTAGGTTCGTTTAATTTTAACTCAAAAGGAATTCTATTTTCCCTAATTGCTGTTCTTAAAAACATAACTACAGCAGTAGTCATACTTATTCCGAATTTATTAAATAGTTCATTTGCTTTGTCTTTTGTTTCTTTGTCTAGTCTGATGTTCAAACTTGCATTTGTCATAGTAATCATCTCCTTTTTTGTTTATTGTATCAATATTTCAATATATTATCAATACAATAGCTTTATTTTTTAAAATAGAGAAAAGAATGATATAATTTTAATAATCCTTGAAAGAAAGGAGATTATACATCTATGGAAAAGTTATGGATAAAAATCTTGGTTATAGTAATTTTACAAACAATAATTATTATAATTGGAGAAACTTGGAAATAACAAAAGGAGAGTTGTTACTCTCCTTATTTTTATGTTTTTATTTTGTATACATCTATGGATCTTTTTCCACTATGGTATATTTATTATAGCATTTTCATTAAGTAAAATCAATAAAAAGGAGAAGTAAAATTTTTTTGAAAATGGAAAATAGTGAATTGTAAAAAGTAATAAGCAGTAAAGATACTTTTTTGTTACAAAAATATTAAAAACTACATTTTGGGAGTCAGGGAATTATATTTTTGATTGAAATAGGGTTATTTTATTTATTTCAAATTTTGGTTATTTTGGGGTTGAAAATACTTTTGAGTTTTTTTTATTTAAAAAATAGAACCTATTTTATTATACCTTTTATATATATACTCTTTTTTTATACTTTTAGGTACTCTACAAACCGCATTTTTACTTGTCTAGAGTATTATTAAACCACCCAAAAATAACAATAAACCACCCAAAAATAACAAAATTTTATTGATTAAACCACCCAAAAATAACAAATAAACCACCCAAAAACAACAAAGCTTAATTAATTAAACCACCCAAAAATAACATGAAAATCACCATTTTTAACCCTAAGGGTTGAAAAATTATTTTTTTGGGTGTATAATTAAAACGAATTTACTAATTTAGGATTTAAAAATAAAATTTGGAGGTTTGTATGGCTAATGAAGTTGTAAAATTTAATAATGATATGAATACAGTAGCATTAAGAAAATTCAATTCCACAGAAATTAATTTATTAATATCAATTTGTAGCAGAATTAGAGACCAAGGTTTAAAGTATGTAGAATTTGATTTTAAGTATTTGAAAAAATTAATTAAATATCCTTACAATGATATGAAGAATTTTGTAAATACGCTAGACAGTGCTTACAACAAGCTTTTAAAATGCAATATTCGTATAGGTGATGATGTTGAATGGACTCGGTTCGTTTTATTTACAAAATATACAATTAATGTTGAAAAACAAATT
The DNA here is from genome assembly GCF_018128245.1 of Leptotrichia sp. oral taxon 221. Lineage (NCBI taxonomy): Bacteria > Fusobacteriati > Fusobacteriota > Fusobacteriia > Fusobacteriales > Leptotrichiaceae > Leptotrichia > Leptotrichia sp. oral taxon 221. The sequence goes on along the minus strand of NZ_CP072379.1, from coordinate 11,600 downwards.
GTTACAATTGGAATAAATGAAGAATTTAAGTATGTCTTAAATGAATTAACATCAAATTTTACAAGATTTGAATTAGAAGAATTTGTGAATTTTAAGTCTACTTATACAAAAGAATTTTATCGAAGAATGAAACAGTTTAGATACACAGGAATTTGGATTGTTAGTATTGAAGAATTTAAGTACTTATTAGATATTCCACAAAGTTATAAAACAGACAAGATTGATAGCAAAATTTTGAAACCAATAATGAACGAACTCGGAGAAGAATTTAATTTAAAAGTTATCAAAAAATATAAGAATTCTTTAGGACGAGGAAGAAGTAAAGTTTCAGGTTATGAGTTTAGATTTAAAAAATCTGGTAAAAAGGAAACAAAAAAAGAATTTAGGGAGATTTGTGGAAATATTCTAGAAAAAGAATTTAAAGTAAACAATCCTGAAAAAGCTATTAATTATATAAATCGAAAAATAAAAATGAAAGATAAAGTATTTGAGAGATATAATTATTTAAATATCATTAATTTTAAAGAAATTAATGAGGAATTAATTGTAACTGTTAAAAATGTAGATGATAACCATTTACAAAATTTTAAATTTAGTAATTTTCAGCATTTTGAAAATTGGTTTAGGAAGTATGAAATTTAATATTATTCTTTGAAAAGAAAAACGATATAATAACTTTGATAAATTAATTATAACACAATTTAAGGTTACTCGTCAAAATCAAAGTACCCTTATAGTGTCTTCTATTCATTTATTTATGCATTGTTGCGGACACCTAAAAGATATAAAAATCTGCCAGTATATTTCAACTGACAGACATATTCGGGTGCCGATGATGATTCAACTATCGTTTGCTAATAATCAAAGATACTACGATTATTGCTACTAGAACCGTCAAATCATAAAACATTTATCTCACCCCCCATTAGCGTGAATTTGCCAAGTTTGCATTCTTGACGAAATATTATAACATAAAAAAAGACCCTGCTTCAAGAAGAGAGTCTGTTTTCTGCAATTTATATTTTCCACGCTAATGGTTTTTTCTTACCCATAGTATACCACTTCTTTTCCTAAAATTCAATCAAAAAATCTCATTTCAATTTTAAGACCATTTACAATCGATTTGAGCCCTTTTTTATACCAAAAAGTCAAACTTTTAGGTACACTCCATATCTTATAGCAGAAAAGGGAATCCTTATGATAATGTCTACATGGAATCATTCCATACAACATTGAAAAAAGAATATGTACATAGTGAAAATTTAGAAAATTTAAGAACTGGAATATACGAGTATATAGAAATATGGTATAATAATAGCAGGATCCACAGTAAAATAGGATTTACAAGTCCAAATGAATACGAAGAAAGCATAAAGAAAAAAAATGAAAAAATTGCTTAAAAAAATAGTCTAAATTTTTGGGGACACTCCAATTAGATGTTGATAAAAATTGGTATAAAAGCTTTGAAGGTGTAAGACAAGCAGAAGAAAGAAATATTAATAGATTTTTTATGTTTCTAAATCTGATAATTTTATAACAGCATTAGAAAAAGGATATAAAGGAACTCCGTTAAATATTATAGAAAAAATTAATAAAAAACATAAAGGTTTTGAAAAAATGAAAATAGGAGAAACCATAGAATTTAACGGATTAAAAATTTTGGAAATCAAAAAGGATGATAAATAATGAAAAAACTAATAGTGATTTTATTTTTAGTATTTGGAAATGTGAGCTATTCTTGGCAATCTATGTATTTGAATAGCTTGAGTTACTATGATTTTTTTAGAGGAGAACCACCAGAACCTTCTGAAGGCTATGGATATATTTTGAATAAAGAGAACGAAGATGAATTAGTTTTTTATTTTAAATTGTTTCCACTAAAATCTAAAATAGATTCTATGGAATCACTAGTAAAAGAAAAAGTTTTAAAATGTTTTACTTTAGAAAATATTGACAATTATTATAGTTCTTTCAATAAGAAACATAAATACGATGTATCCCCAGATGAGAACTACGGATACGGGAAATGGATTATAAAAAAAAATAGTAAACAAGTAGAATTACACTGGTTTTCATTTGATGAAAATGGCGAAAAACAAGAAAAAAAATACGTGAAAAGTGTAATGGATTCTAAAAACAAATATTCTTCAATAATTCTAAATTTATTAACTTCTATAGATCTGAGCAATGAAAGAGGAGCATATATGAGTCCTACTTCTTTAGATGAAGTAACGATATTTACTTCTAAGAAAATAATTTCAAAAAGCTCTTATTCTCTTAGTATAGAAGAACGAAGATTATATAAAGAATTATTAAAATTATTTAAAGATGAATTACCAAAAGACTTTTTTGAAAAATACAATGATATTCAAGAAAGAAATTTTAAAAGGATGAGCGAAAAATTTAAAATATATTAAGAGAGAGTCCATAATTTTGTGCAAACTCGAGAGTGTCCAGAATTTTGTGTAAACTCAAAAAAATATTATTAAATATATTGACAAAATAATTTCAAATGATATAATAATTATATCAAACGAAAGGAATTGATGTTATATGGAAAAAGTTGTTGTTAATTTTAGAATAGATAAAGATACAAAGAAAGAAATGGAAAAAATTTGTGAGGACATAGGAATTTCAATAGGGACAGCATTTAATATTTTTGCAAAAAAATTCACTCGTGAAAGAAGAATGCCATTTGAATTAGATTCAGATCCTTTTTATAGTCCAAAAAATATTGAAAGATTAAAAAAATCTATTGAGCAAATGGAAAAAACAGGTGGAACGGTTCATGAGGTCGATTATGATTAAATCGTGGACTGATGAAGCATGGGAAGAATTTCAATACTGGGCAAAAAATGATAAAAAAGTTTTTAAAAGAATCTTGGAACTTATAAAAGATATTGATAGAAATGGCTATACAGGAATTGGCAAACCGGAAGCTCTGAAATATGATTTTAGTGGATATTGGAGCAGAAGAATAGATGCTGGGAACAGGATTGTTTATAAAATTGAAGATGGGATTATAAAAATTGTTCAATGTGGTTCTCATTATGGAGATAAATAAAAAATAAGTGGTAATAGTAAAAAGAGAGTGTCCAGAATTTTGTGTAAACTCAAAATATAATATATGGTACAGGATGGTAGTTTTATCATCCTGTTTTTAAATTCCCTCAAACACACAAAAAATACTACTTAATCTCCATCTCCAATACTTTCTGTATCACTTTTTCCAAACTCTCATCAATTTCGTCATCAGCCAAATTAGAAAATTGTTCCAATTTTTCAATTTTCTCTTTTCTCAAGTTTATACGTCTTTTAGAATCGATTATAATTGAGTTATTTGTTACATCTTTTAATCCAGCAATATATGCTCCTAATAAAGTGGTACTTCTATTTAAAGCTTCTTGTTCCATCTCAAGTTCTTCTTTAATTTGTTCACTTAAAGTTTTCTCTTTTTCTTCTACTTTAGGAGTATTTTCTATGATTTTGTATTTTCTTTTTGATTCAACTTCTGATTTTTTTGGTTCATTTTCCTTCTTTTTTTTCATTTCAACAGTTTCTGTATTCCATTCAAATCTTAAACGATCTATCTTTCGCCCCCTTTTCTTTTTAATAAGTTTTAAATTATAAAAAAGAGGAGATAACTCTGATAATGCAGGTTTTAAAATTCTAGTATCAATATTTGCCATTAAATACGAAGAAGGAATATTTAACAACTCTTTAAACTCATTTATTTCAATTTCCCAAAAATTAGTATTATTTTTAGTATTATCATACTGTTTCAAAAATCGAAAAATTATTTTTGAATATTTACTACTCATTTGAGACATTTTCTTTAATTCTAATTGAGTAAAATTTTTTGTTAAATCGTTAATTAAATAAGTCAATTTCCGATTTACTGAAATTGATAAAGTTTTTTCTTGTTCATTTATTTCGTAATAAGTAAAAAAAGTAGCTCCAATATAAAGTCCTTCAGTATAATTTTTGAAGTTTAATTTGATAGATAATAAATTTTGATTTATTTCTATTAGTGAATCTATAAAATATTTATTTTGAGTTTTTTTATATTCAGAAAGTTTTTTTAATTCTTCAAAAGTCAATATAATCTCTTCTTCCTGTTTATCTTTTAATTTATATAAAATAGCAAAAAAAAGATCGTATTCAACAGCTCTAAAAGAAGAAAATTTAATACTGTTCAAATCATTATGAAATTTTACAATTTTATTCATTTTTTACACATCCTTATTTTTTCTATATTATATCATACAAAATATCAAAAATACATATCTTTTTATATTTTTTGTTATTTAATACAGACTTTTTGTTATTTAATAACAGACTTTTTGTTATTTAATAACAGACTTTTTGTTATTTAATAACAGACTTTTTGTTATTTAATACAGACTTTTTGTTATTTAATACAGACTTTTTGTTATTTTAAAATATACTCTATGCCATATTTTATAGTGCTTTCCGAGGGGGGAAAAACTTTAAAAAAGTTTTAAAATATAAAAAATTTTAAAACTTTTTTAAAAAGAATAGATATATTAAATATCATTATATTTTTTATGATATTTAATCAATATTATAATTCCCAACAAGTGCTTGTTTTTAATCTACTGAAAAACTTGTTTTTAATTACTGATTTTCTTGTTTTTTAATGTATTCAAAACCAGTATTCACAAGTGTTTGCGACCATCTAAAAAGGTATATTAAAAGAGTAATATATAAAAATGGTATATAAAAAAGCCCCTCTATATAAAAAAATAAAATTTAAAATAAATAAAACTACATTATATGAATCTTGTAGTCTTTAATTCCCAAAATGTAGTTTTTAATATTTTTTATTATAAAAAGTTCCCTTATTCTCAAAAGAATTATATCAATAATCAAAATTTGGCAAAATAAAGCTCATAGACGCATTCTTTTACCATTACCCAAGGATTTATACCAAAAATCTATTTTTCGTTAAATCTGACCGCTTTTTGAAGGATATAGAGCATGTTTGAAAGGAAGTTCTGTATTAAAAATTAAAAATTTTGATACAATTCTTTCTATGTTTTATCAAAAGCTTGACATTTTTTTGAAATTCCTGTATAATTCGTTATTATTCTAAGTCAAAAAAAAAATAGATTTTTTGAAAGGAGGTGCAAACGATGAACAAAATTATTGTAATTTTAGCAGTATTAATTTCTGTTATAAGTATGTCAGCTCCTGAAAATGAAGCTAGAAAGATTTTAGATAACCAAGAAAGACAGTTGGAACAGGAAAGGCTTAGAATAGAACAAAAGCAAAAACAATCAGAGTTTGAAAATACGCAATTTGATAAAGGCTCAAATGTTGAAGCTAAAGGAATAGTTTCTTCTGACAATTCTAAAAAATTTTTAATTACTGAAATTAATTTAAGAGACAATAATAGATTACTGTCAAAGAAAGACAAATCAAGAATCATTGACAAGTACAAGGATCTAGAATTAAGTTCAGCGGACATCACAAATCTTTTAACAGAATTCACAAATAAATTAATTGTAAAAGGATATACAACTTCGACGGTAACAGTTATGTCTAATAATGACCTGACAACAGGGAAATTAAATTTGGCAGTTATTCCAGGAAAAATAGAGGAGATTAAAATTAATTCGGAAAATGGTCTTGATAAATTAAAGGAGTTTTTCATGTTTAAGAAAAATAAGGGGGAAATCTTCAATATAAGAGATTTAGACACGGCTACAGAAAATTTTAATTCGATACAGGCAAATAACATGACAATGGAGGTATTACCTGGAAAGAAAGAAAATACTTCAAAAATTCAAGTGAAAAATATTCTTAAAAATAAATATTCTGTTAGCTTAATTTCAAATAATTACGGAGACAACAAGCAGGATGGTATTTGGAGAAAAGGTGTCAGCCTTAGTATCGATAGTCCTTTAGGGATAGGAGACAATGTATATTTTACATATTTGACCGTTCCTAAGAAAATGCCTGACAGAAGCTGGAAGAAAAGAGCAGAACAACTAAAACCTGGAGAAATATTGCCAATTGGACCAATTGGGTATGATCCATCAAAGGGAGACTGGCTGCCGTATAAAAGGCGTATGGATATGTTTAATTTCGGATACACGATGAAATTCAGAGACTATACAATGAAACTAGGTTCGAGTAAAAGTATTCAGGAAAGCAGTTTTTATGCATCTAATACAGTTTATGACCTGTATACTTCCAGTCATACGCTTTCTATGAATTTAGATAAAATACTCTTTAGAAATCAGAAAAGTAAGTTGACAGCTGGAATTGGAATTAAAAGAAAGCATAATGATAATTACTTGGAAGGAGCAGTTTTATCTAATAGAAAGCTGGCAATAGGTACAGCTAACATTAGTTATACGACATCTCTGTTTAAGGGACTTTTTGGAGTAAATTTAGGTTATGAGAAAGGGCTTAAAATTTTTGGAGCAGAGATAGATGATGGGAAGCTTAGCACAACTCCTAAGGCACAATTTGATAAGTATACGCTTGATATGAGCTATTACAAGCCCGTGACAGAGCATTTTGTATATAGGGCGAACATTTATTCAACTTTTTCAAATGACACGCTCTATGGGAGCGAGAGACAGTCTATAGGAGGTGTTGGAAGTGTAGGAGGTTATCATAGGAGTACAATTTCAGGGGATAAAGCAATAGAGATTGGAAATGAAATATCTTACAATATTCCTATAAAAAAAATAGCAATTGTATCACCATATTTTGGGTACAGTTATGGATATGTGAGAGTCAACAATGATAGTTCAAAATACGGGAAAGGATATATGACAGGTGCTACGGCAGGGATTAGATTGGATACAAAGTATCTAGATTTTAATTTTGGGTATGCAAAGCCAATTTCACACTCAGAATATTTGAATCCGAAAAAGCAGGAAATATATTTTAATACGGCATTGAAAATTTCTTTTTGATTGAAAGATTGATAAAAAAACTAAGGATAACAGAAAAGAAGGAGGCGTATATTTGAAGAATAAAATTTTAAAAAAATCAGTAGCATTTTTGCTTTTGGTATCAATGAATATGAATATTTTCGCGGCAAATTTAGTGCTGGACCCTAATTCTCAGCACAATACGAAACTGGACACTTCAGCAAATGGAACGCCAATTATTAATATTTCTACTCCGAATAATCGGGGTGTAAGTATTAATGAATTTTTGGAATATAATGTTGGACATGAAGGTCAAGTGCTTAATAACGCTGATAATTTGGGACGAAGCCATCTTGCTGGACTAATTAATGCAAATCCGAATTTAGGTCCAAATCAGGCTGCAAATTTAATCTTGCTGCAGGTAAACGGTGCTAACCGTTCACAAATTGAGGGATATATTGAAGCATTGAGCCGTGATAAGGTAAATGTGATTCTGTCTAATGAAAATGGAATTTACTTAAATGGGGCAGGAACAATAAATATAAGGAATTTTATACCGACAACAGGAAGAGTTAAGCTGAAAGATGGAGATGTTGTAGGAATTGATGTGGAAAAAGGGAGAGTCGTAATTGGAGCGAATGGATTTGATGCGACAAATACTGACTATGTTAATGTTATCGCAAAAGCTTTGGAAATGCAGGGAAATCTTGTCGGAAACAAGGTTGACGTAACTTTGGGAGAAAATTTTGTAGATAATAGTGGAGCAGTGACTTCAAAAGGTGGGATAAATTCAGTGGCTATAGACGCAAGTAATCTTGGGTCAATGTATGCTGGACAGGTTAGAATAATTAGTACAGATAAAGGTGCTGGAGTAAATTCAAGGGCATTAATTTATTCGAAAGATGAAAAGCTGGAAATTACAGCTGACGGTAAAATTAATGTTGCTAAAATTAAGGGAAATGGTATTGAAATTAAAGGTTCTGATTATTCGCAATCAGAGATAGCCAGTTCTGACAAGGATATTAATATTACAGCAAATACTGTAAAATTAGCAGGTCAAACACAGGCTAATGGTAATATTAGCTTGAATGCAGATGTTGAAAATGATTCTGAAATATTTGCAAATGGAAATTTGAAAACAAAAGATTTAACGAATTCAGGAAAAATTCAAGTTTCAAAAACGACACAGATTTCAGGGAAATTAAATAATAGCGGGTCAGTGGCTTCAGTTAATAAGGTTACGGTCACAAAAGATGTAAAAAATACTGGAGAGATATCGACAAATGATGATTTTACAGCTAAAAATATTGTATCATCTGGAAAAGTTTCGGGGAAAAATATTCAGGTAGATAATGTTTCAAATAATGGTAAAATCATTGCTGCAGGAAATTTTAAAGCAAAAAAAGTGAAAAATGCAAAAGAAATTGCAGCTGTAGGTAAAATTTCAACAGATGATTTGGAAACTTCAGGAGATGTTAGGTCAAATGGAAAAATTACAGTCAATGGAAATCTTGAAAACAGTGGAAATGTAGAGACAGGAAGCGATATAGCTGTTTCAAAAGATATTAAAAACAGCGGGAAAGTCTTAGCAAATGGTAACTTGTCAGGAAAAAATGCAGAAAATTCAGGTGAAGTTCAAGCGGAAAATATCAGTACTGATAATGTGAAAAATTCAGGGAAAATTAATACCAAAGACTTTAAATCAAAAAATGTAACGAATACTGGAAAAGTCTTGGCGTCAGGAAAAATTTCTGCAGACGATGTGGATAATGGCGGTAAAATACTTACAAATGGTAGATTAACAGCTAAAAATGTAAAAAATTCAGGAAAAATTGCGTCAGGAGACAAAATTTCATCTAAGAGATTGGAAAATTCAGGAACAGTTGCTACTAACTCTGATATTTCAGCTACAGATTCACTTGTGAATCATAATGGTGGAAATATTGAGGGGAAAAATGTTGAAGTTAAAGGATTTGAGTTAAGAAATGCTGGTAAAATTAGTGCTGGCAACGTTAAGGCTAAAGTAAATGAATCTACAAATAGTGGACAGATTCATTCAAGTAGAGATGTAGATCTTGATACTCAAAAACTTACAAATACAGGGGAAATTTTGGCTATGAATGATGTGAATTCAGCGAATGCAGATGTTATGAATAATGGTAAAGTCGCATCTAACAACAAAATTTTATTTGATAATTCAAAGATTACGAATACAGGAGAGATACTATCAGGCGATATATCAATGCAGAATGCTCAGAAGTTTGATAATACTGGGACAATTAAAGCTAATAACACTGTGTTGACAACAACGCAGGATATTAATTTAGATGGAAATCTTCACGGACAGCAAAGGTTAATTATCTCAGGAAGAAACATCACAAACAATGGAAATACAACGGGTACAGGGCTTATTCAGATTACATCAAATGACTTTACAAATAACCGTGATATTTCTTCAGATACAGTTATTATTAATGGGCAAGGAAATATTGTGAACAATGCAATAATTACTGGAGATAATGGAAAAATTAGTGGAAATGACATTACAAACAATGATTTGATTGCATTTGAGAAACATCTTGAAATTAATGCTCAAAACAAGGTTCAAAACAACAAGGATAAGACGATTTACGGTGGACAGACATTGATTATCAAAGGAAATGATATATTAAATGATGAGGGAGAAATTCTAGGTGGAAACATGGATCTGAATGCTGGAAAGATCGTGAACAATGTTGGGACGATTCAGGCTACAGGAGATATTTTGATTACTTCTAGTGATTTTCAGAATGTTGGGAGAGTCAGCAACCTTGATAAGTATGAGAAATATTATGAGACTTGGGATGGAATAAAATTAAGCGAAAATGAAGTAAATAATGGATGGATATATAAAATAGGAAAGCAGATGTCGAAGGGTAAACATAGTAATGATGTTTTAATTCCACAGCGTAATTGGTTAGAGAAATTAAAAAATTCAAATTTAATAAATGGATATAAATCATATTTATTTACAAATCATTATGATTTGATCGAAGAGAAAATAGGGGAAGAAGGAAATCATAATGATATGAAAACTGGAACAGTAAAGTTTCCCAAAATAGCATTAGAAGAAAAAATGAAAAGTAATGCTACAACAGAATATGGTAAAGTGTTAGCTAATGGAAATATTACAATAAATTCAGGAAATGTAAAAAATAAGGATAGTATAATTTCAGGTGGAGGTATTGTAAATATCAATGCTTCAAGTCTTGAAAATTCTGTAACATTAGGAAATGCAGTTCAACTTTCTAATGGAAGAGAAGAAGTTTATGTAGCTTTTCATAGAGGGCATAATAAAGTGTCTGCTGATACATTTTTTAAAAGAACTTTAACTGATGATAAGGGAAATTTACTAAAAGGAAAAATAGGATATGAAGCTGGACAGCCAAGCATTATAGAAGGTTCAGTAGTAAATATAAATGCTCCTGTTATTACATCTCCAATTACTGAAGCAAATGGAAAAATCAATAATGGAAGTGTAACACATGGAGTTGCTGGAAGCTTATTTACAAATGCGATTGGTAAAGGAATTTCTTCAACAAATGGTGCAGTTAATGTAAATTTGGCGAATCCAAATATTCAAATTGTGAATAATATGTCATCTGTTCAGGCAATTTTGAATACTGGGACAATTTCTGTAAATCCTTTATTGACTAGTGCAATGTTTACTCAGAATATGAATCCTAGTTCAAAATATTTGCTGGAAACTAGAAGTAAATATGTTGACTTGAATAAGTATTATGGAAGTGATTACTTTTTATCAAGATTAGGATACACGCCTAGCTGGAACAGAGTTAGAAGACTTGGAGATGCATATTATGAAAATCAGTTGATAACTAGGGCATTGACAGAGCAATTAGGGACAGCATTTATCAATGGTAAATCTAATGAAGATTTGATAAAATCGTTGATGGATAATGCAGGAATGGAAAGTTCTAGATTGGGATTGCAGGTTGGAAAAGAGCTGACACCTGAGCAGATTAGTGGACTGTCTAAAGATTTAATATGGTATGTTACTCAAAATGTTAATGGTGTTGAAGTATTAGTTCCAAAAATTTACTTAAGCAAAAATACTTTGAATACAATAACTGCAGATGGTCGTAATAAAATTAGTGGAGTTAATGGGACATACATCAAAACCGATAATTTTGTAAATAATGGAATGAAAATTGGTAATGGGGGAGTTACTTATGTTCAGGCAAATACTATAAAAAATGAAACTGCAACAAATTTACTTTCAGAAATTACTGGAGACAAAACTTTCATTCAGTCAGTAGAAAATATCGAAAATATCGGTGGAAAAATCAGTGGTAATGAAGCAGTTGTCTTAATTTCTGACAATGGAAAAGTGATAAACGATACAACGAAGAGAAGTGTTGGCTATTACAATGGCGAATTTGACAGAACTAAGCATGAAGAAGTGAACTCTTTGGGAACAATTTCTTCAAATGGAACTGTATTTGTTAAAGCAAATAGCTATGAATCGACAGGCGGAATGTTAAGTGCAGATCATCTGGCTTTAGATGTGAACAAAGTAAACCTGAATGCCTTATCTCTTTCAGGAGAAGACAAGTTTGGTTCAGGAGGAAGCAATTTCAGTAGATATGCTGAAACAACACATTTAGGAGCAGGAGTATCAGCAAATTCAGC